>NZ_JANQDJ010000042.1:0-45967 GCF_029891685.1 Umezakia ovalisporum Ak1311
CTTTGTTTCCCAAGAATTACGGGCAGCAGAAGACCCAGAGTTTGAAACTTTCTATACCAAAAACATTTTGCTGAACGAGGGTATCCGGGCTTGGATGGCTCCTCAGGATCAGCCTCACAAACAATTCGTATTCCCAGAGGAGGTTCTACCCCGTGGTAACGCTCTCTAATAGACCTACTGTATTAGGCGGCGGACGTGACCAAGAATCCACAGGCTTTGCTTGGTGGTCTGGTAACGCTCGTTTAATCAACCTATCTGGTAAACTGCTTGGCGCTCACGTTGCCCATGCTGGTTTGATTGTATTTTGGGCCGGAGCGATGACTTTATTTGAAGTCGCTCACTTCATTCCCGAAAAGCCAATGTATGAGCAGGGCTTAATCCTGCTTCCTCACCTCGCCACCCTTGGATGGGGCGTTGGTGCTGGTGGTGAAGTTATCGACACCTTCCCCTACTTTGTAGTTGGTGTACTCCACCTGATTTCTTCAGCTGTGCTGGGTTTTGGTGGCATCTATCATGCCGTCCGTGGTCCAGAAACCTTAGAAGAGTACTCCTCTTTCTTTGGCTATGACTGGAAAGACAAGAACAAGATGACTAACATCATCGGGTTCCACCTAATCATCCTCGGATGTGGTGCCCTCCTGTTGGTGCTGAAGGCAATGTTCTTTGGCGGTGTATACGACACCTGGGCACCTGGTGGCGGTGATGTTCGTGTTATTACTAACCCTACATTAAACCCTGCGGTGATCTTCGGTTATTTGATTAAGTCTCCCTTCGGTGGCGACGGCTGGATTGTAAGCGTCAATAACATGGAAGATGTCATCGGTGGTCACATCTGGGTTGCTTTGGTCTGTATTTCTGGTGGTATCTGGCACATCTTCACCAAGCCTTTTGGTTGGGCCCGTCGTGCCTTTATCTGGTCTGGCGAAGCTTACCTTTCCTACAGCTTAGGCGCTCTTTCCTTAATGGGATTCATCGCCTCCACCATGGTTTGGTATAACAACACCGTTTACCCCAGCGAATTCTTTGGTCCCACTGGCCCCGAAGCGTCTCAAGCTCAAGCTTTGACATTCTTGATTCGCGACCAACGCTTGGGTGCTAATGTTGGTTCTGCACAAGGCCCCACAGGACTGGGTAAATACCTGATGCGATCTCCCACTGGTGAAATTATCTTCGGTGGTGAAACCATGCGCTTCTGGGATTTCCAAGGTCCATGGTTAGAGCCTCTACGTGGTCCTAACGGTCTTGACCTAGATAAAGTCAAGAATGATATTCAGCCTTGGCAAGCTCGTCGTGCTGCTGAATACATGACCCACGCGCCCTTAGGTTCTTTGAACTCTGTGGGTGGCGTGGCTACCGAAATCAACTCATTTAACTACGTATCTCCTCGTGCTTGGTTGGCAACATCTCACTTTGTATTAGGTTTCTTCTTCCTCATTGGCCACTTATGGCACGCTGGTCGCGCCCGCGCTGCTGCTGGTGGTTTTGAGAAAGGAATTAACCGTCAAACCGAGCCAGTGTTGTTCATGAATGACCTTGACTAGGTTGTACGTTTTCTTTCATCACTGACAATTAAATACTTCACTAGCCCTTGCCTAATAACAAGGGCTTTTCCTATCAATGGTGGCATGTGAGACAATTAAACTAATTAGACAAATATATAAATATAATTGCGAAATATCGCTTTTTTTGCCTTTTCCCAAGCTAAAGCCTGAATTTAAGAGTTAGGACGTCGAGAAGAAACAAAAGTTGTGACAGCAGATTTTGTTGAACAGCCTGGGCGGAAGCTTGGCCAGTAGTCTTGCTCAATGTTCATTTAGCAAGTTCTTGTTTAAGAACCCCAGGAATCCCCTCCATGACCTTGTTAGCAATTTCTTCAGCTGTTTGTTCTTCTGTCACAGTGATTTTGAGATCAGCTTGGGAGTAAAGTGGTGTTCTTTGTTCGAGAAGCGATCGCAATTTTTCTTGGGGATCACTATCTTGTAACAACGGTCTTGTTCTATCCTCTGCCAGGCGGGTGTAGAGTAATTGTACTGGTACGTCTAGCCACACAACTAAACCGTGGTGTAGGTAACTCCAGTTTTGTCGCTCTAACACAATGCCTCCGCCTGTTGCTACAGTCAACTGGGTGTAGGCACACACCTGTGCCAATACATTACTTTCTAACTGGCGAAACGCTACTTCACCTTCCTCAGCAAAAAGCTGATTGATGGATCTTCCTGTTGATTGGGTAATTATATCATCGGTATCTAAAAATTTATAACTCAGATGGTTTGCTAATAATTTTCCCACCGTGGTCTTACCAGCACCCATCATGCCAATTAAGTAAAGGTTGACTCCTTTTAATAACCTGCTCACCAGTGGTTTTGCTCCAATTAGGCTTGAATTTACTATTATCCTAACTCTTAAAATTACCTTGACTGAAAGCATTTACAGCTATTCTAGTCACTTATGTATTTAAGATTACTTAAGTAATATTTCCACAAGTTAAAATCGATGATTCAATGCATTTATGGCTTTGCAGGAGGCTGCTATGAACGATAAAGTGAAGCAAGAGTCTCGTGAAGGTGTACTCTCTCATTGAGACTGCAACGGCTGTGAAAACTTTGCTATTTTGCCTTTCTTTCACATCAAGCCTGGAAATTTTTGGTTCATTGGAAATTAAAAGCTCACTTACGGGAAGGCCTATCTTCATCCTCAGAATCGTCGTCCTCAAAAAACGTCCAATCCTCCTCATCATCAACCTGATTAGTAGTCGGTGGTTGATAAGGCGGGATGATTACCCGGTAATCAGCATCATAAACTGATTCGGTTTTTCCCACCGCAGTATTTTTTGGGTCACGATAGTTGTAGGAGTAAGTGGTGTTTTGAGGTTGTTGTTGGGGTTGGTAGCTTTGAGATTCTTTCATCGGTGGAGTTTCAGAACTAGGGCTAGGTGCTGATCGTTGCTTTTCATCAAAATCCCAATCATCATTTCTACTGTCATTTGTTTCCCAATCATCAAATGCGCTACTGTCAGCAGAGTCGGTTTTACTAGCTGATGAAAAAGGTTTATAGGTTTGTGGTTGAGGTTCTTCCCTATATCTTGCTTTCGTGGGCGGTGAAGTTCCGGCTGATTTAAATGGTCTTTGGCGTTGTTGTCCGCCAAAATAAACTGATACCTTCACCAAGGTAGTAATGAGTAGGGATGTGAAAGCACCAGCAGCAGTACTAAAAAAAATCCACATTGCCAGTGGTAACGGCAGAGTTACCATACCCAAAAATACAAGGGATAGAACAGGGGACCAATTTTGAACTAACAAGAGTGTGAGTACTCCTAGTACTGCTGACAAAAGAATTACGCGAATTACAGCCATAGAAAAGTCAAAAGGCAAAAGTTACTATATTTTTACTTTTACCTTTTTACTTTTACCTTTTTACTTACTTCCTTGCCACCGCTGAATTGGAATGCAATCAATATCCAGTTGATCTAAACCACGGGCAACTACAAAATCAACCAAGTCCTCTATGGTTTGAGGATTGTGATACCAAGCAGGAATGGCTGGTACAACTCTGACTCCAGCTTCTGCCAAAGTTGTTAAGTTTCGCAGGTGAATCAGGCTAAATGGCGTTTCACGGGGAACGATGACTAACTTTCGCCCTTCTTTAATCTGGACATCCGCCGCCCGTTCTAGTAAGTCGGAACTCAAGCCAACTGCTAGCTTCGCCACTGTACTCATGCTGCATGGCATAATAATCATCCCCAAGGTGCGAAAAGAACCACTGGCAATTCCGGCTCCCACATCACCCCAAGGATGGCAGCTTAGTTTACCCCCAACAGCTACTCCAGCTTTTTCTCGCCAGAATTGCTCTTGTGCAGTTGGTTCTGCTGGCATTCGAGTTTCCTGTTCTGCTTGCCACACCATGTAAGTTGATTTAGAGGCAACTAGTTCAATCTCATAGTCTGCTGCGAGCAGATATTTAAGCGCGTGAACAGCGTAAATGAGGCCAGATGCACCAGATATGCCTAATATAAGCGGTTTTGAGTTATTGGACACGTTACTATTAGTAAAGTTTATTCATCTTCTGCATAAGTATCTAAATTGCTTGGTAAATAGATATCTGATGCCTCACTATTAGTAGCATTGATACCCAAACCTTTAGGTACAAAATCAGTGCTGACGGTAACTAAATCAATTTGCTGACGATAATAATCGACACTTTTAACTTGCACAGCTACGCGATCGCCGAGTCTGTAAGAAGCTCGATTTTTGCGCCCAAATAGTGCCTGTTGTCTGGCGCGGTATTCATACCAATCATCTTTGAGGGAACTGACATGTACAAGTCCTTCTACCCGTAAAGGTACGCTGATATCTTGTCCCACATTGGATTGTGCTGCTGGGACTTCAATTTCCACAAAGAAGCCGTAGGATTGCACACCAGTAATTACCCCATGGAACACCTGACCGATGCGCTGTTTCATCAGTTGTGCTTTTTGCAGTCCTGCTAAATCGGCTTCAGCTTCTTGGACTTGTTTTTCTCGATCATTAATTTGAATAATTACCCGATTCAAATCACTTTGGAGTTCTTGTTGCAATTCTGGCGGGAGAACATTCCAGTTAATTTCGCTGTGAGAAGAGGAGTGGCGCAGGTTAACCCGCTCTTTCACACGGGTGTTGCGGCGATCGCGTCCCTGTTCTATTAGCCTATAATACACTCTTTGCATCAATAAATCTGGGTATCTTCGCAGAGGGGAAGTACAGTGAGTATATTGTTGTAATGATAAACCAAAGTGTGTTCCTTTATTTGTGCTATAAGAAGCTGGCTTGAGTGTGTCTTGCAATAAATAAGTCAAGACTTGCTCTGATGGTGATTCAGCAAAAGCCCTAGTTAAGTGCTGATAATCTAAAGGTTGGATCTCCACTTCTGCCCCTAGTATTAGTTCTACGCCTAAATTGATGGCTAGTTTCAGCATTTCCTGAACATCTTCAGTATCTGGTGTACCTTGGACTCGCCAAATGCCAGGAATACCTAAAGCGCTCAAATGTTTAGCCATGAGTTCATTAACTAGTAGCACCAACTCTGTTAAAAGCGATCTCACTGGTAAATCATTGACTAATACTGCTCCTAAGACCCCCTCATCATAGTAGGGATTTTGATTGGGTGGTAGATTCAACTGCAAGCTACCACGAGCTAAACGCCTTTGTTTCACTGCTTTGCACAATGTTTCTAGACCTTGGACGATTTCAATTACCTTTGGAGATTCATGTTGAGATTCACCTATGAGAATAGCTTCTGCTGCTTGTCGACTCAGTGCTGTATCTACATTGAGCAGGCTCGGTTGAATTTCCCACTCTAAAGCTTCTCCGGATTGTGGATCAATGGCAATTAAAAAAGAGAGGGCTAGGCGATCACTTCCTGGTACGAAGGAGCAGCGTTCTGCCACAACTTCGGGTAACATGGGCAGCACGAGATCTCCCAAATATACTGACCTTCCTCGCTTCGCAGATTCTCTATCTAGGGTTTCGTCAGGTTGGACATAGTGGGAAACATCAGCAATATGAAAGCCTAAAAGCCAATGTCCCTCTGTTGTTTTTTCTAAACTAAAACCATTCTCAATGAATTTAGTATCATAATCCACACCCGCAATTGTCAATGTAAACAAATTGCGTAAATCTAATTTGTTTTTCAGGTCAGCTTTCAGAAGTCTTTTCGGCAACTTAGCTGCTGCGTCTAGCACTGCTTCCGGGAAATTACGTGATAGATCGTGCTTACAAGTTACCAAATCTATATCAGCAGCAGCCTCAGCATCGCTGCCCAGGATTTGTACTACTCGACCCAATGGAGGATATTGTGCCAGGGGATAACGCAAAACTTCCACATGAGCGAGGTGGTCAATGGCTTCCTCTAATTTTATACCATTGGCTTGGATTTTCAGTTCAAATAGGAGTCGATCATCTAAGGGTACAGCACGAAAACCATTGTCTACTGGCTTAATTCTTGCCAGTAATGTGTGGTTGGAACGTTCCAGGATCAGCTTAACTTCTCCTTCGGGAGAACGACGACGACTACCTTCTTTGAGGACTCTCACCAAAACGCGGTCACCATTCCAAGCATTGCTTAAATGGCTTTCACGAATATAAATATCCTCAGATCCTTCCACATCCTGAATGGCAAAGCAAAACCCTTTACTAGAACAACGGAGTTTTGCTTCAATTACCCCTTCTTCTACCACCCGGCGATATTTGCCGCGTTCTTTCACCAAAATTCCGATTTTCTCCAAAACTTCCAAGGCAATGTGAAGTTTTTGTAAACTAATTTCATCCTCGCAACCCAGTTTTTTTTCCAAAACTTTACGAGCTACCAATTTATCATCAGTGAAATTGGCAAGGAGTGTAGCGATAGAAAATTCCATGCAGTGAACCGACCTTTGGTCAAAACATCATTTTTCATTCAATCTGGACTTTTCCTGTATACCCTCTCCCAAGGGGAGACGCTGTGCGAACACGGCTTACAGAAACTAGTGCTGCTACGCAAAAGTCAAAAGACCTTTTTATCTGCTGACTTTTCAGGTCATGAGGAAAGATTATCGTATAACCTAACCCCTACCGTCCTTTCCTACTAGAGAAGGGGGAAATTTTAAAATATCTCTCCTTGCAGGGGAAAGGTTTGGAGAGGATTTTTCAGTTTCCATGGAAAGTCAGTTTTATTTGTAGCTTTCTCCCAAAGGGAGACGATGCGCGAACGACTTGTTGTCAGATAGTCGGTCATTTCTGCCTAACTGCACTAGCTGGAAACGAATTGCCTTGAGGCAGAGTTCCTGTTTCAGGGTAAGGAAGCCGACTCACCTTGACGGGAAGCCGCTTTAGATCTACAAACCTCTCACTGCAAAATCATCTCAGAGTTTGTCTGGGTACAAGCTCCTTCAACTAAACCAATTTAAGACAGTACACTTGATTGGAATTGAGTCCCACTAGGTAATTACGCAACGAGTTTTTGATCAGCTGCGTTGGGATAACTCTCCACGCAGAGCACAAGCGCTACAAAGGGAAACCACAAGTGTTTGATTGTCTAGATTTCAGGTACTTTCACCATAAGACTCTGATGTGTAAGTAGGATAAACTGCCGGTTATCCCGATTGTCCTACATGTAGAATCGGTAACAATCAGGTAAGCAGCTTAACAAGCAGTGGGGCAAACCTTATCTCCATTATTGTAGATTTAATGCGTACTTACAGGAAATAATTCCGGATCTAGAATTGGGTAATTAGTATAGCATTTAAACAGTAGCCACTTAGAGTTACGCAACTAACAGCTACTGCTACAATCAGAAAACATCTGAGTGCTGAGTCCTGAGTTCTGAATAAGGAACAAACTTTTATTTTTTCTTTTTTGGAAACACAGGAAAAATTAGTCCACTTTTTCGTCATAAAGCAGATTTAGATTGGTGGCAGTATTATTATGTTGATGTTGGCTCAATTCCAGAGCTTGTATCCCAACGGCAGTATCATTACTGAACTAGTGCAAATTTTTCAAGGCAAATATATTGTCCGGGCTTGGATCCAAATTGACAGCGTTACCCGTGCGACTGGTATGGCCGGGGCAGAAACAATAGAAGTAGCAGAAGACCAAGCCAGAACCAGAGCATTAATGGTTTTGGGCATAAGCGATTCTCCACAAACATCAGTAGAATTCCCTTCCCAAGCAACATCCCCAGGGCAGTTAAATCCTGCCTTCAAAAGTGTAAAGGTAGAATTGAACCAGTCTGATCAGGCTAGCTATTCCTCCACAGATCAAGACTTTGCCACTAGCCAGTGGTCAGTACCCAAAGTCAGAGAAATATATCTATCGCCTGTCAGCGAACAGAATATCAAAACAGAGTCTTTAAGCATCGATGCCCAAAGCCCTGATAATGGCCATACCCACAGCGAAGATTTAAATCAAAATGTTCCCACAACCAATAACGGACTAGAACCCGATCCCCAAGTTGAAAACCGGGAAAAAATGCCTGATAACCAACTGGAAATTCAGACATATTCGGGTAATTTTGCGAGTAATGTTACGCCATTCACGCCTCGCAGTTATGGATCCCAAGACAATGTGAACACTCAAACAGCGATAGCTAAGAAAAAGAAGAAAAATGAACCAGTTGATTTGTCTGATGTCATTGCCAAAACAGATGTTGAACTTCAGCGCTTGGGCTGGACAGCAGAACAGGGAAGAGAGCATTTAATTAAAACTTACGGCAAGCGGGGACGCACTTTGCTAACCGAAGAAGAATTACAGGGATTCCTCAAACATTTGGAATCTCAACCAGACCCAGTAGCGGGATTTTGACGTCTTCTGAAGCATGATTACCCATTGATGAAAATCTAGATAAATGCGGTAGATGTAATTCATTATTTGCATCGCCGTAGCTTACCACATCATATGGGTGACGAATTGTCCCCACTGCTGAAGGGGTGGGGAGTAAGAAGAAAGCAAACCTTCCACATCTCCCTCATCTCCTCAAGTCAATCAATTTTGGATTTTAGATAAGGAAATTTTTATTTCAATCCACAATCTAAAATTAGGGGGGTAAACACACTACTGATTCATAAAGCCACAGGTCGACTACCAGCAGCGTGACGGTCAATCACTTCGTCAATCAAGCCATATTCCTTAGCTTCCCCTGGAGACATAAAGAAGTCGCGTTCAGTATCTTCAGCAATACGCTCAATTGGTTGACCAGTGTGTTCAGCTAAATATTCATTTAACCGTTGTTTGTGGTACAGTATCTCCCGCGCTTGAATTTCAATATCAGTCGCCTGTCCCTGGGCGCCACCCAAGGGTTGATGAATCATAATCCGAGAATGGGGTAAACTCATCCGCTTACCTTTAGCGCCTGCACTAAGGAGGAAGGCACCCATACTGGCCGCCAGTCCGGTACAAATAGTACAAACATCAGGACGAATGTGCTTCATGGTGTCAAAAATACCCATACCAGCCATTACCGAACCACCCGGAGAATTGATATATAAATAAATGTCTTTCTCTGGGTCTTCAGCATCTAAGAATAGTAGTTGGGCAACAATCAAATTAGCAATGTCGTTATCAACCTGTTGTCCCAAAAATATAATGCGCTCACGCAATAGTCGTGAGTAGATATCAAAGGCGCGTTCGCCTCGACCCGATTGTTCAACAACGATAGGAATCATGGAGCGTGCTTGTAGGTATCTTAATTTTATATCTATCTTATCGACTTGATACTAGTCCTGCCTCAAGGCACAAAAATTATTACTCACTTATTGCTCACTTTTTCAAGCCTTGATGAAAACTCCTGTCTAACAAAGGGATTTACTTTTGCTCAGTGTTTCCTTCATTTTTACTCAGTAAACCCAGAGAAACTTTATTTATCACATTGTAACAACTTTTCTAGACATTCTCTAGATCTGTTCGATTCATTGAGAATAAACTCTTCTGGTCTTTGATATTGATGATAAATGTGCTCAATTCGATCCAGGGATATTGGCTCCATAAAGGCCGCTATTCTTTGTTGAGCGAGAATTCCTGTTTTTTCAATGTAGTTGCTAATTTTTGAAGGATAATCACCAATACCAAGATTAGGAACTCCTACCAGATCAGCAATAATAACGGAGTGCAGACGATTTCCAAAATGAAAATCCATCCTGCTGAGTATTTCAACAAAATGTTCGGGTTGCTCCCATGAATGAATCTGACAGTTATCTTCAGGTAAATATTTTTTTAGCAATTGATGGAACTGGTTATCGTTTCTCTCTTTTCCCTGATGTGCTGGCAATAGATGAATAACTGAGTTAAATTTTTCAATTAATGGCATTAACTGTTGTGCATAAAATTCTCCTCTGCCTTCACCCCACCAAAACTTCCCAGAAAAAGAAATATTATTCAGATGATTGGGAGTCGATTTTTTATTTAAATATTTTTCGTATATTGCTAAGTCTAAAAAAGCCAAATCACCACCCAAATGAAAAGATTTAGCATAATTTATTTTTTCACTAACTAGTGAATAAGAATGCTTATCCCTGACGTACAAAAAATCTGCATTTTCAAATATTTGCGCCAAGTTTTTTTCAGTTCCTGGTTTAAAGCTTTCTAAACCCACACCTAAAAAACAAAAACGTTTACCCATTAATTTGGTGAAAGTTTGCAGCCTGAGTAAATTTTTAGGTTTGCTACTGAAATTTAAAGTACCTCCGCCCCAAACAATAAAATCACTGTTTAGCATTAGCCACAGCCTTTGCAGCTTTGTCAATTTGTTGCTAAAAAATTTTATTTTTTTTGCTGTACTATGGTAATAGTTATCTTGACACAGTACAAAAACTTTTTCTATTAATTGCTGTGATTCCCAAAACTTTGTTAATTGATTGACAAATATATCATCGCCTACATTGTTACAACCATAATAGCCCATCATCAAAATTTTCATAAGAATCAAAGTGTCTATATTAGTAATATTTAACTTTACGTTTGATTGTGGCAATGCTTAACAGTATATGTCAATTATGTAGATTTTGAAGCTATTAATTTCTCTAATAATCTAATAAATCGATGTGAAAGGTCTGGTATTAGTCATTTTTCCCAGTAGGTTCGCCATCCACATCTATGGAAACTGGTCTGAGCATAATTAACATAGTGATGGCCTTGTTTTATTTAGTGTAATTTATTACATAGAAACTTTATGTAATAAAAAAAACTAATAGCCCCGTCTCTATGACTGGAATAAGTAAAATTTAGTACCTTTTTTTCGAGCAGGGATTGATTGCTGTTTTTGGGTAAAATTTTTCTAATTGTTCCTCTATTGGCAGATGGCAAAAATTATCACGGGCACTTTCTATAGAGGAGAGACGTCTATTGTCTATGTGGTTAAACAGGAACAAATTAAAAGATTAAGGATTCTTGTCTACAACAAGAGCTTTTCTACACCAGAAAAACCCTGTCTCTAAACCACGTTGTAGATATAAGGGTTTACCACAGACCACTGGATCAGGTGTATACATAGTAAAATTATGTCAACTATTGGTATATTTTTAAATATTTAACATCAATTATCCGGTTAATTTTTTCCAATCCCGTAAACCAATAGTAAGGCGTGTATTTACAGAAACCCTACTGGACATACATTAACAAAGGGATACCTGCGATGCCTGAAAAACTTGTACAAGCTGCCATAATTACATTTTTACTTTACCTGATAGCAGGCCTTAGCCCCAATCATCGAACTCAGACAAGGACGATCTCAGGGTCACGGGAAACGCCAGTAAAACTTGTCAGCTTGCTATTGCAATCTTTAAGATAAATAATTTCTTGCTCAATCAGTTAACTATCTACTAAATGGTCTCCTACCCCAGGGATAAGTCGGTGGTTGAGTTTTTTGTTCATGTCTAGAGGTTATGGGGGAACACTTCCAAGAACAGGGTAAACTGGGCTAAGAAGGCTACTGTCTGCATCTAAATTATGAGTAATCGCCTTGCCGAAGCTAAGAGTCTCTATCTCCGCAAACATGCTGACAACCCGATTGATTGGTGGCCTTGGTGTGACGAAGCTCTCGCAACTGCAAAGGAGGAAAATAAACCAATTTTTCTCTCCATTGGTTATTCCAGTTGCCATTGGTGTACTGTCATGGAAGTTGAAGCTTTCTCTGATCCAGCTATTGCTGAATACATGAACGCCAATTTTTTACCTGTAAAACTAGATAGGGAAGAAAGACCTGACCTCGATAGTATCTACATGCAAGCTTTGCAGATGATGAGTGGTCAAGGGGGTTGGCCTTTAAATGTCTTTTTATCCCCAGATGATTTAGTGCCCTTTTACGCTGGGACTTACTTTCCTGTAGAACCGCGCTATGGTCGTCCTGGATTTTTGCAAGTATTGCAAGCCCTGCGCCACTACTACGACACAGAAAAGGAGGATTTAAGGCAACGTAAATCAGTAATTATTGAGTCCCTCGTCACCTCTGCCATATTGCAAAATGACGCTACCAATCAAGTTCAAGAACATGAATTGCTCCGCCAAGGTTGGGAAACTAACACGGGCGTAATTACTCCCAATCAATCCGGTAACAGCTTCCCCATGATCCCCCATGCACAACTGGCATTACGGGGAACTCGATTTTTGTTTTCATCCCGATATGATGGCAAGCAAATTTGTACTCAACGCGGACTAGATTTAGCCTTAGGGGGTGTTTATGACCATGTGGGTGGTGGCTTTCACCGTTACACTATTGATCCCACTTGGACAGTACCTCACTTTGAAAAGATGCTCTATGACAATGGTCAAATTGTCGAGTATTTAGCCAATTTATGGAGCGATGGAGTCAGAGAACCAGCATTTGTTAGGTGTGTGGCTGGTACTATTGAATGGCTACGGCGGGAAATGACAGACCCAGAAGGTTACTTTTATGCTGCTCAAGATGCTGATAGTTTTACTAGCCCTAGGGATGTAGAACCGGAGGAAGGGGCTTTTTACGTCTGGAGTTTCAGTGAACTTGAACAACTGTTAACGTCAGAGGAACTAACAGAATTACAAAAAGATTTTACAGTCACCCGTCATGGGAACTTTGAAGGTAAGAATGTTTTGCAACGCCGCCATCAGGGGGAACTACGTGGAACAATAGAAATTGCACTGTGTAAATTGTTTGCGGCACGTTATGGCCAAAAGCCAGAATCACTGAAAACTTTTCCCCCTGCTGCCAATAACCAAGAAGCAAAAACAGGGGGCTGGCCTGGGCGCATTCCCCCAGTGACAGATACGAAGATGATAGTGGCTTGGAATAGCTTGATGATTTCTGGGTTAGCCAGGGCGGGTGGGGTATTTCAACAACCGTCATATCTGGAAATGGCTGCACAAGCAGCAAACTTTATTTTGCAACATCAGCTCATCAATGGGCGTTTCCACAGACTCAACTATCAAGGTCAACCAGCTGTGTTAGCTCAGTCTGAAGACTATGCTTTTTTTATTAAGGCACTACTGGATTTACAAACTTGTTGCCCTGAAGACAAATCTTGGTTACAAGCAGCGATCGCACTTCAAGAAGAATTCAACGAGTTTCTCTGGAGTGTGGAATTAGGTGGCTACTACAATACTTCAAGTGATGCTAGCCAAGATTTAATTGTGCGTGAACGCAGTTATGCAGATAACGCCACACCATCTGCCAACGGAGTGGCGATGGCTAATTTAGTCCGTCTAGCCTTACTAACTGATGAGCTCCACTATCTTGATTTAGCCGAGCAAGGACTAAAAGCTTTTAGTAGCGTCATGACTAAGGCACCCCAGGCTTGTCCTAGCTTGTTTAGCGCCTTAGATTGGTATCGTAATTGTACTTTAATTCGCAGCACCATTGAGCACATAATTCCTCTTGTGCCCCAGTATCTGTCGGTGACGGTGTTTACTGTGGTATCTGACTTACCACCAGGCAGCGTCGGTTTAGTTTGCCAAGGTTTGAAGTGTTTGACACCAGCAGAAAGTGAAGAACAGTTGTTACTGCAAGTGCTGCACAGTCAGACTAGGGCGTGAGGGGGTGAATTAACACACATGAGCAGAAACCACAATTCCTTACTAAGTGCTATTGTATTGGCGGGTGGCAAAAGTTCTCGCATGGGTAAGGATAAAGCCCTGATTTCTATTGGCGGTATACCTTTGTTGCAGTTAGTTTGTAGTGTTGCCGCAGGTTGTACAGATCATGTTTATGTAGTTACCCCTTGGCCAGAACGCTATCAAGATTTAATTTTACCTAATTGCCAATTTATTCGGGAATTACCTTTTTCTTCCTCATCCCTCCATTTTTCCACCCAAGGGCCAATGGTAGGGTTTGCCCAAGGACTGTCACAAGTACAAACAGATTGGGTGTTGTTGCTGGCTTGTGATTTACCTCGCTTACAGGTTGAAATATTAACAGCATGGACCACTGAACTCAATTATGTAGAGGATGAAGCTATCGCCACTTTGGTTCATCATACAAAAGGTTGGGAACCTTTATGTGGTTTTTATCGCCGTCGCTGTTTACCCCAACTCTTAGAATTTATCAATCAAGGCGGGCGGTCATTCCAAAAGTGGCTGAATCAGCAGCCTATACATGTTTTGTCTTTACGAACACCGGAAATGTTATTTAACTGTAATACACCAGAAGACCTGGCTTTGGTCAAATAAAAGTAAAGTATCACTACCAATAAAGCCAAAATAGTAATATTCACAAATTTAAGTGACAATTATAGCAACCGCCAAGGAGGTTAGGACGCAAAAAGCAAGACATCCTCAATGGCATCCCGTAAAGAATCAAAATGCTCAAGTTTTTTGCGGATTCGACTTTTTAACCAAGACCAACATTTTTCAACGTGATTCAGGTGTGGAGAATAAGGTCTTAGGTACAGCACTTTACACCCTGGGTACTGAATCAGTTGTTCAATGCGCCCACCTTTATGAAATGTGGCATTATCCATCACCACAACCTGTTCCGGTTTGAGTGTGGGAAGCAAACAAGCTTTAAGCCAAGTCTCAAATACTATTGGATTACACGGACCCTCAACAGTGAAAGGAGCTATCAGATGATGGTTACACAGGGCGGTAATTATGTTCACCAGACCTTCACGACGACCTGATTTAAGTGCATGGAAGCGCTGTCCTTTTGAGTTCCAACCGTAATCATACTGGTGTCAGTTGTCCATTCCTGACTCATGGAGGTATACAATCTTCTCCACAGGTAGCTTAGACAACTGCGTTACGAAAGCCTGTCCTTTGACCTCATGGCCCTCACGGTAGCTGTAGGTCTTTTTTTTCGCGTAAAACCAATTTTTTTTAAAGCTCTTGAGATTGTGCGATCGCTAATTTCTTCAGGTCAAAGTGAGGCCATCTCTACTTGGGTTTTATCGCCATGTACGGAAGCGAAATCACGAAATTTTTCCCCATGGGTAATTTTGTGACCATTACCAGGTGGCCGATTAGACAAGGTTTGGAAGTCTCCCGTTTCGGTTTTTCCCTTCAACCATAGGGTAATGGTGTTGGGACTAATATTAAACATTTGACTGGCTTCAGTTTTCTTCAAGCCATGGATTTCAATCCCTTGGATTAGTTTTTGACGAAGGTTGTAACTGTAGCACTTGGGCATATACCTGTAGCAAGGGATGGTTTCACGTCAAAAGGGACTACTTATAGTTTATGCTTATGTTACCTTGGCGGTTGCTATAGTTGAGGGGAAAAATATTGCTTTGTTAAGGGCACTCAGGAGTTTTCATTGGTCGGCAGAACTGATGGGTTTTTGAGTTAATTCCTTTTGCATATCACCACCATTTACACTGCGGAAATATAGCCCTCCTACAGTTACTAAAAACACAACATAACCGACTGCCTGTATTAAATACAAATGATCTCTATAACCAAACAAAGATTTGAGAATAATGCCGGGGAATTGTTTATCTGGCAGTATGTTCTCAGTATTCCAAACTATTGGCCCCAAGACGCAAGAGTGAACTTTGCTAAAGTGTTCGTAATAAAAACAAATACTTTCTGAGGCACGACTGCTCAGGGCTAGGTTAGCCAAACCTTCATCAAAATGCTTCAAGGCGGAAACTACTAATCCGGCAATAATCAATACCAATAAAACGCCCATCACCTGGAAAAATTGACGAATATTGATTTTGATACCCCATTTAAATAGTAAAACTCCAATAGCAGCTGCCCCTGCTAAACCGACGATTGCACCTAAAGCAGGTACTAATCCTTGTTGAAAATTAGCAGCAATAAATAGAACAGTCTCAAAACCTTCACGAACAACAGCAATCAAAATTAAACTAAACACACCCCAACCAACATTTGAGTTTTGTGTTAGGGCTTCTGTTACTGCTCCTTCAACTTGCGCTTTTATAGATCTGGCTTGTTTCGTCATCCAGATTAGCATCCAACTGAGCATAGTGATGGCCAGAACACCAAACACAGCTTCTAGCATTGGCTCAACGACTGTGGTATATTGAGGATTTACTGCTCCTACTACTTGAATTAACCAAGTAATTAACACACCTATCACAGCACTAATGAGAATGCCAGTACCAACACCAGCATATACCCAAGGGTTGAGTCGGGATTGGTTGGCTTTTTTCAGCAAAGCTAGCACAATGCCTACAACAAGGGCAGCTTCTACTCCTTCTCGGAGTGTAATTAAAAAAGTAGGTATGGCAGTACTAAAATTCATATTTGGGGAATAGGAAGTAATAATTGGGGAGTGGGACACAAATATTCTTTATTTTTTCTCAGTAAGTACTTAGTACCTAGTCCTCACTCCCGAGAAGTTTAGCCGAAATCCCGGAGCATTTTTTTTAATTCGAGATTATGCATCTCTTCTTGCCCAATCATGCTACGAGCAAATTCTTCTAAATAAATACTGGCATTGGTGACGGTTTCCAAAAGACTTTTGTACAAATCCAGCGCTTTCTTTTCATGAGATAAGCTTTCTGCCAAAATATCCTTGACTGTGTGCTGGTAAGTTTCTTCCATTGGAGCGATTTTTAGAGAGGGATGCCCATCTAAACCTGTGAGAATTTCTCCTACCTGTTGGGCATGAAGTAGAGATTCACTTGCCTGCGCTTTGAAAAAAGCCACAATCGGAATACGATTAGGACCGGTGACCATTAACGAATAATGGGTGTAGCGTACTACTCCCGCTAGTTCAAATTCCATAATGGCGTTCAGCAGGTCAATGGTCTTTTTGTGGTCAAGCTCTTGCATCATTAGATTAGTTAAATTTACGAATGGGAATTATAAGTATTGATTTAACAGGTATACAGGACGGAACTCTCTATAGATATTCACAACCAAGTTATTTACACTGTTAACTGTTAACTATCACCTCACTTCTCAACTTATTGTAAACCGCTCTCTCAGCACTACCAATTAAGTCAATGTAAACCTCTAGGGATCGGCCTTGCCAAAAACCTGGCTTAGATTTTCGATTTTTTGATGATTTTTTGCGAATGTTCCTCAATAGTGGTCACCAGCTTAGTAACATCTTCTGGCGTCTTCACTGCTTGAGATGCTGGAATAACACTAGGCCAAGCTGCTTGTAGTTGAGTGAGACTAGCTGCGATGGCTTGGTGTGCTTCAGGATTTTCTGTGGCTACTTGGGTAGCAATTTCTTGATATAGCTCATTGGCGTAAACTACAAAGCCACGGGAATCTTGATATTCAATTGCTTCAGTTATTTTGTTATTTGCAATTGCTGCCGTATATTCTGCGTTAGCTGCATCTAGTAACTCGTTAATTACCTGGAGCACAAAGCCTGGTTTTGAGCGTTGCTCTGTGGGTAAAGCACTTATTGCTTCATCAACTGCTTGGATAGAAGCTGCCAGGTCAGTGTTCACTTTGCCATTTTTGGGATTAGATTTGATCAAGTTTTGCAAACTGAGCAAATTCGTCTTAAATTCTTTGACTTTACGCTCATTTAATTCATCTTCCACATCAACATATATCTCTTCAACCGGATGTCCAATATGAGGTTCGGCTTGTTTTAGCTGATTTTTTTCTATCAGTTCTTGTGCTACTAAAAGATGCCCTTTCATTAAACTCAATTTGGTCATGTAGTCCACATCTTGGGCTTCACCTGTCAATACAACTTCCTCAACAGTAACCAAGTCTTTAATCTGGTTGAATTGCTCCTGAGTGATGACCTTTTTGCTGACCAAATCTTCAGGACTGCCATAGGGACGGTTGGCCTGAATTTTGTTAGATAATGCGGGTATACCTAACTTGGCTTCAAATTTATCCAACTCTGACAAAATAGCACTGTTGATATTAATTTTATCTTTACCAGCGTGACCACTGTGGCTCACAGCCTCCGTACTTTGAGAACGATTATCAACGTTTGGTGTGGATGGATTTTCTGTAGTTGGTGTACTATTACAAGCACTAATAGTCACTATCACTGCACCAGCAACAGATAAACTAGCATAACGCAATCTGATCATTTTTAGCCCTAAAAAAATTTTAAGTTTAGTCAATAAATAGCCTAAATTCTACTGTCATACAAATGAGAGTTTTTGTCAAATATTTGTTTAAATATTGCAAATAATTTAATAATTTTTTCAGTTTATTATCAAAATCACCGCTAGGGAAATTTTGGCAATTAAGAGAAGTTAATTAGCAATAACTTCAAATTCACCCATACAACCTTTTTCCGCGATGGTATCCTGGTGAGGATGAAACATATACTTTCCAGGATAGCGAAAAGCAAATTCTAAAATGTGCCTTTCTGCTACACCCATGGTAATTACATCAGTTTTTTCAGTGGGAGTAAGAGTCATTCCAGACCGATAGACATCAAAGAAATTGGCGTGCAGATGAAATGTTACTGCTGGGTCAAATTCAATCATGTTCAGAACATAGAGCCGAATCAACTGATCTTGATAAATGGGAATAGGATGATGCATGTAGTGGTCAGGGAGACCGTTGAAGGCGTAGTATTCGTTATGGTTGTCATCATTAACGTCATACCCACCCATGACTAGAACTATCTCATCAGCTGGGGGGCGTGGTGTTGGGGGATCAATAATAAACATTCCATATAACCCCTTGGCAATGTGGCGAGTAACTGGTTCAATATGGCAGTGGTACAAGTGAACACCATAGGGTTGAGCATCAAATTCATAAATTGTGGCAGTACTATGTCTAACTGGACGGACACCATCCATTTCCGCCGGATGAGTACCGTGAAAATGTAAAGAGTGAGAATGTCCGGCTTTGTTAAGAAACTTTACCCGCACGCGATCGCCTTGTTTTGCCCGTAGCGTCGGCCCCGGTATCCTACCGTTTAAATCCCAAATATTATAGGAGACAGCACTATTAAGTTGAATTGTAGAAGTACTGGCAATTAACTGAAATTCTCGGATATTACGCCCATTTTCTGACTTGAGTGTTCCATAATTAAACTCTCTCAGCATCTTAATCGGCTGAGTAGCTCCTTCACTTGCCTCTATCTCCAGAGGTGGTACTTTCACCCTCAACTGATTTTGTAAATTTAGCCAATGCCAGATTCCTGCTACAGTGGTCACTCCAGCACCTGTTAACCCCAGTTTTATTAGTTGGCGACGGTTCCAGAATTTTTCTTGCTCCAGAATAAATTTGTTGGGCATGACATAATCCACACAAGCACTAAAAATTTGTAATTAGTTTGGTGTATGATATGAAATTCACAATTTATTGTCAATAATTGTCAACTATTTGTAAAGTTTAATTGAGCAGACAACTTCAGAAAAAAAGTTTTATGATTCAGTTTTAAAGTCATCAGACTATTCTATGGGTAATGTTTAATCTTTAATTCTTAATTAAGGTATGCACTGATTCAAGCTAAGTCATTAAAATACATCTATCTATGAGGTATAAAAATTGTTGAAGATTATTTTCAAATCAAAACTCATATCACTAATGTTGATGGGGTTTGTGAGTTTTTTCATGCTCATAGGAGCATCTGCACCAGCTTATGGAATGCACATTATGGAAGGCTACTTACCAGCCAGTTGGGCAATTTTTTGGTGGGTTGTGGCGTTACCATTTTTTACTTTAGGATTGCGATCGCTCACTCGCATCACCAAAGCCAACCCAGAATTGAAATTACTTTTAGCACTAGCAGGAGCCTTTGCTTTTGTTTTGTCAGCCTTGAAAATACCTTCAGTCACAGGTAGTTCCTCTCATCCTACAGGTACGGGCTTAGGGGCAGTGCTATTTGGACCCTTAGCAATGTCCGTACTAGGTACTCTTGTTTTATTATTTCAAGCTCTACTGCTAGCACATGGGGGTTTAACAACACTAGGAGCTAATGCCTTTTCTATGGCGATGGCTGGCCCATTTGCCGCCTACTGGATATATCATCTGACAACGCGACTCACTGGCAAGCAAAAAATCGCAATTTTTTTAGCAGCCGCTTTGGCAAATCTGCTGACTTACACTATCACGTCTGTACAACTCGCTTTAGCTTTTCCGGCACCTGTAGGTGGATTTATGGCTTCATTTGCCAAGTTTGGGGCTATTTTTGGCATTACTCAAGTTCCTTTAGCAATTAGCGAAGGATTACTAACTGTATTGGTGTGGAACTGGCTACAATCCTACACACCTCAAGAACTCGAACTATTGCAATTGATTAAAAAAGAACCTCAAAGCAATGAATCAGTCTAAACAAGAATTGAGTAATTGGTTGTTGATATTATCTGTGATTACTCTAGCAGTAGCTCCCTTAATATTTATCCGTGACGCAGAATTTGGTGGTGCGGATGGCCAAGCTGAAGAAGCAATTGTCGAAGTGCAGCCTGGATATGAACCTTGGTTTAAACCTGTTTTTGAACCACCTAGTGGTGAGGTAGAAAGCTTGTTATTTACCTCTCAAGCCGCTTTGGGATCTGGAGTCATTGGTTATGTGATTGGATTATATAAGGAGCGTTTTCGACAGAAAAGGAATAAGGAATGACTCTGCAAATAGATACTCTGGCTTACACTAATCGGTTGCGATGGTTAGCACCAGAGCAAAAACTGTTATTTGTGATCACCTTATTAATTCTCACTGCTTTTAGTCGTCCCCCACTACAAATTTTAATTGCAATCTGGATCAGTAATTGGACAGTCTTATATGCTAAGATTCCCTTAAGAATATATCTAAAATTAGTTTATATTGCTATTTTATTTTGGTTAACGAGTTTGCCAGCTTTAGTAATTAATGGTATAAACATTCAACATTTAAATTTAATCCAAGATGATTCAATAATTGGGTTGAATGTTGCTTCTTATTACATATACATCAGTCATCATGGCATTGAGCAAGGGTGGACAATTTTAACGCGAGCGATCGCTTCACTTTCTTGCTTATACTTTGTAATGTTAACTATCCCATTTACTGAAATTTTACAAACCTTAGGACGCTTTGGTTTTCCGGTGTTATTAAGAGATATTTTACTATTAATGTACCGTTTTATTTTTGTTTTATTAAATACAGCTTCCGAAATTTTCACTGCACAACAGTCTCGCGGTGGCTACTGCACTTTGAGAATTGGGATCAAAAGTTTATCACTTTTGATTGGACAACTACTCAGCCGCACCCTAGAAAACTATCATCAAGTTTCTTTAAGTTTAGCCTCACGGGGTTTTAATGGCGAATTTAAAGTTTGGTATCCCCATCGCTATCATTTTTCCAAACGCTATGCCATAGAAGCAATTATCGGATGTGTAGTTTTAATTAAATTGTCATGGGGATAGAAGGCATATCTCTTAATTTCCTCACCAAGGTTTTGAAAAAACATTATTATTATGCAGCAATCATTACTAGAATTTGAGCAGGTAAATTTTACATATCCAGGAACACAACAATTAGCTTTAAATAACTTAACATTAAAAATTCCAGCGAAAAAAAAATGTGCATTGATAGGTCAAAATGGTTGTGGTAAAACCACATTGTTTTTATTAGCTAATGGCCTATATAAATCCCAAAAAGGAAATATCAAATGGCAAGGGGAAACGCTAAAGTACGACCGGACATCCTTACTAAAATTACGCCAAAAAGTCGGACTAATCTTTCAAGATCCAGAGCAACAACTGGTAGCCTCAACTGTCGAAGAAGATATTTCTTATGGATTGTGTAATTTAGGCTTACCAACAGCAGAAATTCAACAGCGTGTTCAGCAAGCCTTAGTTGAGTTTGGATTAACTGAATTAGCCCAGAGATCCGTACATCATCTGAGCTTTGGACAAAAAAAACGAGTTTCTATTGCTGATGTTATGGTGCTAAAACCAGAACTGCTATTACTAGATGAACCGACCGCATATCTGGATACATTACATACTCGTAACTTGATGGCAACCCTGAAAAATATTCACACATCTGGCACAACAATATTAATGGCGACCCATGACCTAGATTTAGTTTATCGTTGGGCAGACTGGGTATTTGTCATGGATCGAGGACAACTTATTTTAGAAGGAAATCCCCAGGATGTATTTAAGCAACGCGAAATTCTTGAGGAACTACAGTTAGGAGTTCCACTAATCTATGAAATGCTATTTGGTGAAGAAATATCCGAAACAAAAGAAATTTGGCAACAATTACACCATAAAATATTAAAACTTTTCCCTTACTTTTAGCTTAATCATATTCACATCGAGACTGATTAAGTAGTCAGCAGTCTTAGTTTTCTGCACTGGATAACCCCAACAACTAGTAAGTCAGGACTTTTTTCCAGGAGTATCCTTTGCAAGTATACACATGACACAAAATACCCATGATAACCGAAAAATCTTACTTAGGCAAAATTCAAACAACTAATTTCATTAGAAATGGTACTTATAGTCACCAGTCTATTTTCAGAAATAAAATTCAACATTCCGATAAATAAGTATATTATTTATCGGAAAATTTATTGTTTAGATTCCCCAAATCACAGGATAAAATCGCCTAAGAGGGCATTGCAAAAGCCAGAAAAATTATTTTTTCTATTGATGTGATGCCGTAACTATATTGTTTATATTGTGTGGGTTCACACATTCAAGACGAGTACATAATGCATATTCCTGATGGATTTATTTCACCTCCCGTAGCTGGAGCTACTAGTTTAATGAGTGCTGCTGCACTTGTGCTTGCTTGTGGGCGAACGCAAGAAGCTTTTGGTATCCGTCGCGCGCCCATATTGGGCTTAACCACTGCTTTTATTTTTGCCGCCCAGATGATCAATTTCCCGGTATCTGGAGGTACTAGCGGTCACTTATTAGGGGGAACCCTAGCGGCCATAGTTTTGGGCAGTCCCTGGGCGGGAATGTTATGTATTGCCACAGTTTTCATTATTCAAGCTGTGCTATTCGCCGACGGTGGTATCACAGCCTTGGGTGCAAACATTTTGAACGCGGGAGTAATTGCTGTTTGGGTGGGCTGGGTGTTAACCAAAACCTTACAACGCCTATTTGGAGGGTCTAAAGGTCGCTTACCTCTGGCCGCTGGTATTGCTGCTGGTGTCAGCGTAGTTGTGGCATCTGTAGCTTGTGCTATAGAGTTAGTTCTTTCTGGAACTGCATCCGCAGCCATAGTTTTACCCGCAATGACTGGAATACATATCCTCATTGGGGTAGGCGAAGGATTGATTACTGGAGGTGTGGTAGCTTACCTGGCGACGGCCAGACCTGATCTACTCCCAGGGGAACAACAGCAATTTCAAGGATGGTTAGTACCTGTAATCAGTATTTTATTAGTTGCTGGTTTGTTATCTTTAGTGGCTTCAGGGTGGCCTGATGGCTTGGAAAGAGTTGCTGAAGACTTAGGTTTTATAGATTTAGCCGAAGAAGTACGAATCCAAGTACCAACACCCTTAGCTGACTACGAAATAGAAGCTTTAGGAGTAATTGGTACGAGTATTGCTGGATTATTGGGATCTGTGGTCAGCTTTGCTGTAGCTTTTGGAATTGCCAAGGTAATAAAACCTAAGAATGCTTAAAATTACTTTACCTTTACGCTTGCAGCTGTCTTTAGTAATTGTATTAGGGACAGCTTTATTAAAGTATGATGCTTGGCTTTGTTTGGGGGTATATGGAGCAGTCGCTCTGTTTTGGGCAGGATTTTTGCGTGTACCTATCCTGCAATTGGCAGGACTACTAGGTACTGAATTAATTTTTCTCTCATTTATGGCATTACCCTTGGGATGGGAACGAGCGAGTTTTTTATTGATGCGTTCTCTGGTTTGTCTAGTTACCATGAATAGTTTTTTGTTAACTTTACCTCCCCATAGTTTCGGTATTGCTATGAAAAGCTTACCTGTACCTGCACCAATCAAGGCCAATTTATTATTAGCCGGACAGTACTTAGAAATCTTGCTTGATCAAGTCAAACAAATGCAGCGTAGCGCTCAATTACGGGGTTTAAATGGTGCATCGGGATGGTTGCGCTACACAAGTGCGGCGATGATTGGGGCTTTATATCTCCGTAGTTTAGATAGAGCAGAGCGAGTTTATACTGCAATGGTCATTCGTGGTTACAACGGGGAGTTACCCATAGATGCCATATTTAGATTAAAAGAGCGTTTTGCCCTGTTAGTAGCTTGGGCAATGGCAACGGTTTTGACCATAACTTCTTACAAAATTTAGTGCAGCTATTTTGAAATCTTTAACTTTTAATCCCCAATTTCCCACACATCAAGGCTACCCTAAAGTCATTGAGGTGCAAAATTTGGTATACGCATACAATAACCAGCAACCAGTATTACAGGAACTTTCTTTTACCTTAAATGCAGGCGATCGCGTAGCATTAATGGGTGCAACTGGTTCTGGTAAAAGCACCTTATTAGAAAACCTGATTGGCTTAAAACAACCTTGTTCCGGAAAAATCTTGATTAATGGTATCCCCATAGAGCCGAAAACCCTGCCTCAAGTGAGGCGTGACATCGGTTTTAGCTTTCAAGATGCCAATGACCAACTATTTATGCCCACCATCCTGGAAGATATTACCTTTGGACCTCGCAATTACGGTGTTCCCCCAGCCGTGGCCATTGATCGAGCCAGGCAGTTATTAACAGATTTCAGTCTAGAGGCCTACGCTCACCGTTCCGCTCATGAACTTTCTGGAGGACAAAGACGACTTGCTGCTCTAGCGGCGATTTTAGCCCTAGATCCAAAAATCCTGATTTTAGATGAACCAACTAACGGACTTGATCCCGCATGGCGAAGGCACTTAGCGCAAATATTATTAAAGCTGCCAGTGCAGGTCATGTTAATTGCCTCCCACGAATTGCATTGGTTGGGAAAAGTCACTCAAAGAGCTTTAGTTCTATCTGGTGGACGTATTCAAATAGACGGTGAGATTCAAACACTTTTACAAGACGGAGATAGTTTAAACCAATTAGGTTTACCACCAGGTTGGTAAACCTTTTATCCTCATACCTGGGATATTTTTATTTGTCAGTTACCAAAAACAGATAAACTGCCACGTTTTAAACTGGGAAATCACTCAATTATTAGCTAATATTATTGGGGTTTTCCCAGCAAGGAAAGGGTATTGTCTGTGTGGCGTAAGTTAATTGTATTTGCTCCTGTTAGTTTGAGTATTACTTTACTACTTAGCAGTTGTGAGGATAAAGTCACCCAATGTCAGCGGTTGATTCAGGTGGTGAATGCCGGTAACTCTTTGATTCATCAAAACAAAGGAAAGCAGGTTGTAACTAGCTTACAACTATCAAAGGATTTACAAGTGATCACGAAATCTTTACAAGAACTGAATTTATCAGACTCCAAACTCAAAGAATTTAAAAGCAATTTTGCGAAGATATTCCAGAATCTTAGTCAAGCGATCGCTACAGCGTCTCAAGCACTTGGTAAAGCTAAAAATGCCGAAGCATCACCCACAGGTAGGGAAAAACTACAAAAGGCAAGAACAGAAATTGATACATCTCTAACAGCAGCTGAAACTGCCGGTCAAAAATCCGATGCGTTAGTAGAAGACTTGAATAAATACTGTGGTCAATCTCAATAAATATTTATCTATTGCCCTTTGCTATGTCGTCAAATTCTCATAGTCTAATATTGTCCTCCTTCTGAGGTAGAGGCTACCCGAACACCAGTCTTACGAGTGAGCAACTATGAAAAAAGAACTGATAGCCACACTTATACAAATCTTACGCTTTAATATGCCTTGGATGACTTGGAATTTATTTCTGGCTTTTATACCTTTAGCTTTGAGCGTTTGGTTATTTCGCATTAAACGCGGTCGTTCTTGGGTTTGGTGGCTAGGATTTCTAATTTTCTTTGCCTTCTTACCAAATGCGCCTTATCTATTAACTGATATAATTCACTTTATAGAAGATATCCGTCGGATTCAATCTGTATGGATGATTACCTTAGTTCTAATTCCTATTTATATCATAGTGATTTTGGCTGGTTTTGAAGCTTATGTAATTTCCTTAATCAATTTAGGTTACTATTTACACCTCATAGGTAAAAGCCAGTGGACTTTTGCTGTTGAACTAATTACTCATGCACTTTGTTCAGTAGGTATTTATTGGGGCAGGTTTTTACGTTTCAATAGTTGGGATTTCGTCACTAAACCTGATGCTTTACTAACGAAAGGTATCGAGGATTTACTTGGTAGACAGCCTTTAATAATTATTGCTCTCACCTTTGTAATCCTGCTGACTTTGTACTGGATTATGAAACGAGCGTCTTTAGGTTTTGTTATGCAGCCACAAAATAGAATAAGTATTCGGACACAACGAGTTAATAGTGATATCTCTTAATTTTTGAGCTTCATACTCTACTCTCGGTCAATTTTAAAAATTTTTATAGTGTTGAAATAAGTATCTCCAATCTCACTCCCAAACTCTATGAAGGGCAGGGGGATATTTATGATATCCTTGTAATTAAAAACTATTTATCTATAAAAATATGAAAAACATGTATTTATCTATCTAAAGAATGGTGTATATAGCAAATATTTTCTTGTCAAAAGCAAGATGAAATTTCATCAAATACGGTGTGAAATAAAATTAGTTGTTTAGTTTTTATTCATAGGAGTTGAATAATATGACAATATTATCCCATGATCAACTCAAAATTTTACTTGATAATTCCCAAAGCCCTTGTATTTCTTTGTATATACCTATGCAAAAAGCAGGGCCAGAAATTCGCCAAAACCCAATTCGTTTTAAGAATTTAATCCGTGAAGCTGAACAACGTTTGGACGCCATGGGGATGCGTCATACCGAGGCGGTTGAATTTCTCAAACCAGCTAAGGAACTGGATACAACTGATTTCTGGGAAAATCAAAACAAAGGATTAGCAATTTTTATTTCTCCCCAGATGTTTCGCTATTACCGGCTACCAATGGAGTTTCAAGAATTGGTATTTGTGAGCAACAGGTTTCATGTCAAGCCATTACTACATTTGATTAATAGTGACGGCAAATTTTATCTTCTAGCTCTGAGTCAAAAGGATATCAGGTTTTTTCAGGGAACGGGGTATAGCCTGGATGAGGTGGAAGTAGAAAATATGCCCCGGAGTATGAATGAAGCCTTAATGGAAGATGATATTCAAAAAGGCGTACAACACCGTATTGGTACATCTAGAGGGGGAACAGCTAATCCGTTTCAACAACCAGGGGATTTTCATGGTCAGGGAAGTCCCGACCGAGATAAACGTCAAGAAGATATTCTACAATTTTGTCATGCTGTGGATAAGGCAGTACACGAGAAAATCCGGGGTGACAATACACCCCTACTGTTAGCAGGGGTTGAGTACTTATTCCCGATTTATCAAGAAGCAAATACTTATCCTTACTTGGTGGAACAAGGTATTACTGGTAACACCGCAGTTATGAAGCCGGAAGAGTTGCATCAACTGGCTTGGCCAATAGTGGAACCTTTATTTCATCAAAATCAGCAGTCAGCAATTAAGCTTTATGAGCAACTAGCAGGTACTGGTACAACTTCTAGTGATGTTAAAGAAATTGTCTCAGCGACCTATTGCCAAAGGGTTGATTCTATGTTTGTGCCAATGGATAGGCAAATTTGGGGCAAATTTAACCCAGATACCATGACTGTAGATTTACATTCAGAACCAGAGCCAAATGATGAAGATATGTTAGATTTGGCTGCCATTCAAACATTGATCAATGGTGGTAAAGTATACACAGTTCACTCGGAACAAATGCCCAATGGCGCACCATTAGCAGCTATTTTCCGGTATTGATATTTTTAGTGGTGTTGTATAAGTTGAAGCTAAATATATACAACACCCACCCTGAATAATGTTGACGTTTAGCAATTTCTACGAGGCGCTACTACCACGCCGATTTGGTTTCTTGCTGCGGCTAAAATTAGGCGTTGTTCAGCACGGGCCATCGCTCTGTATGTCCTTTCCACTGCTTCTGGTTCCACGGAAATAGAAGTAATACCCCATTCCACCAATTGATCAATCATTTCTGGGAAAATAGCTGGTGCTTCACCGCAAATAGAACAAGGAATCCCCGCAGATTGTGCCATCTCAATTAATTGCGCGATAGCTCGCAGCACCGCCGGATGACGTTCATTTAAAACTTTGGTCATTTGTCCTTGCTCCCGATCTACACCCAGCAACAATTGGGTCAGGTCATTAGTACCAATGGAAATCCCCGCTACACCCGCTTTGACATATTCTGGCAGTAAAAACAGTACACTAGGCACTTCTGCCATGATCCACAATTGAAATTGTGGTACTTGAGTTAAACCAGCTTGCTCGACTTTATCCCGACAAAAAGAAAACTCTGCCACACTCCGCACAAAGGGCAATAATAAATTAATATTGCTGTACCCAGCTTGCTGCACAGCTGCTAAAACCCTCAGTTCCAACTCAAATACAGCAGGATTGCACACATAACCGAATGTACCGCGTAAATGCAACCCTTCTCCAACAATCCCCTGGGGGAAATGTTGGACAGATGATGGTAACTCATGCGATCGCCAATCCAAGGAACGATAAAATACTGGACGCGGCGCAAAAGCACGCGCAAACTGAATAATATGGTCTGACCATTTTTCTAATAATTCTTTTTGCCGACCACCAACTAGCCAACTATAGGGATGTTGCCCTTCTAAGATATTCAATAACATTAATTCTGAGCGTAACAATCCCACTCCGTCCACAGGTAAACTTTGCACTTTTTTTAGTAATTTCGGCTGACTCAAGTTGACAAGCAACTGGGTAGAAATCACGGGTAACTGAGAATGGGGAAATCCAGGATGGCTTTGCTGTGGGGAAGTTAATTCTAATCTTTCTTGTTCTGCTGTTTTTTCTTTCCTCATGCGATAAATTTCTCCCCTATTGCCATCTACCAACAAGCCTTCTCCGTTTTGAATCACCGATGTAGCATCTGTTGCACTAACAACGGCTGGAATTCCCAATTCTCTGGCTAGAATTGCACCATGACTTGTTAATCCTCCCTGGACTGTGATAATCCCAGCTACATCTTGTAGTAAAGGTAACCAATCAGGTGTAATTTTTTGTGCTACTAATATTACTCCTTTATGTACTTGCTCTGGTTTTTGGTGTGCATCGGTAATTACAGTGGCTTTTGCCGTCACACTTCCCCCTGATGCGCCTATGCCTTTAATCAGTGCTGAACTGCCGTAATTAGGCTGTAAATTGGCAACTGGAGATTGAGAATAACTAACTTGAGTTAAGTAAAGATGATGATGTGATTTTTGCTCAGAAATAGTCCATTTAATCGTCAAATCATTACCGATTTCGGTGACAAGTCGCTGTCCCAACAAGATCACTTGTTGCAGATCTTCTTCTGATAAAGCGTATTGGTTTTGTTCGCTTGCTTCAAGTACATAAGTGACGATGTGACTGTCATCTGCGGTAACAAATAAAGTACGTGAATTTACGCTTGGCCCATGAGCCAAATTATAAGCCAGCATTTTATTACCAAGATGTCGTTCCAGCACTTTCCCGGTTTCGGGTTGGATGTAATAAACATCGGGTAAAACATCGCCTTGAGAAATGGCTATTCCTAATCCTTTTGTTGCTTCTATTGTCCAACTTGATAACTGGTATGGACTAACAAGAGTTTGGGTAGAAAAAACACCACTGGCAATGGCATTTTCCATTGGTTGCACCAAAACGGCTAAATTAATTTGTTGCAGGTTGATTCCCGCCCGCCGCCAATACAGTAAACTCTTGGCGCGAAACAATTGACTCCAAGCGCGTTTTAAAGCGACTGCAATGGCTTCTTCATCCCAGGGACAAAAAATCGCCTCCAATAATCCAGATGTATTGCCCACCCCCGGTGTCACTGCTGATAATGCCAAGCTGGGACGTAAAATTAAATCACGGGTTTGCCATTGTCTTGCGGCGGCGAAAATTTTCTGTACCCATTCAGATGGTACTTTTCCTGTCATAATTTCCTGACGTAAGCGATTAGCTACCTGCTGAAGTTGTTGCCAATTACCTACATCTAAATGTAAGGAAGAATAAGGTAAATCTGCTACTAAAGCAGATGTACTATTGAGAGTAGCCACAAATTCTCGCAATACTTGGGCTGACACTACAAAACCAGACACCACTGGATAGCCACGCTGCATAATTTTGCTCAAGTAAAATGCTTTGTCACCTACTTGAGCGCGGTCTTGCAGTTGAATTTGGTCAAGCCAGTAGAGTTTATCCACTCAATTTCTTAGTTATCAGTTATCTATTTATAGCTACCAGTCTTTTTTCTCGGGACATTCTCAGATATTTTTCTCCCAAAACCCAGAATAGCTTGGGGGGATTAAAGTAATTGCTCAGAGGCTATGCCTTTAATTATTGAGTTTATAGTGAAATCTAGCAATGTAAATGAGAAGGTGATCAGCTAAATATTATCGAGCAATGCCAAACAGACTTCATCAGTGTAATGTCGGTGATGGTATTTTTGCCCAGACTCCCTAATTACAAATCTTTGTTGACAGTGGGGGTGATTTGACCAGACTTGACATAAAGAATTTGTGAAGAATTCAACCACTGAGCATCAAAAGAACTGAGGTGAGTGGTAGTGATTAAAGTTTGAAAACGGTCTTGAATGGCATCCAACAATTGATTTTGGCGAAACGGGTCTAATTCAGCGAGAACATCATCTAGTAACAGCAATGGTGGTTCTTGGACGACTTGTTCAATTAGTTGTAGTTCGGCTAATTTTAATGCCAAAACTAAAGTTCGTTGTTGCCCTTGAGAACCGTATTGACGGACAGGAGTTTGATTAATCATCAACTCTATTTCATCCCGATGGGGTCCGACAAGGGTAGTACCTCGGTACAGCTCGGCTGCGGCTCGTTGGTGAATTTGAGTGAAAAAAGCTGCATGAATTTGCTCTGGATCATTATCTGCCCAGGAGACATTGGGTAAATAATTGATTTGCAGAATTTCTTTGCTACCACTAATACTACTGTGCCAAGCTGTTGCCAAAGGTGCTAGTCTTTGCAAAGCGCGAGCGCGTCTTCTCATCACTTTGGTACCAGTGGTGACTAACTGAGCATCCCATATGGCTAGGGTGGAATTTGGACGGAGACGATTTTTTGCTTGTACAGTAGAAACTGCTGAATTGGCAGTTTTTTTGAAATCAGCATTGCGTTGGCGTAAGACCTGGTTGTATTGCTGCAAAATGTGAGCATAAATCGGTTCGAGTTGAATTAACAAAGTATCGAGCCAATGACGACGATGTTCTGGGCTACCGCGCACCAAGTCTAAATCCAAGCTGGAAAATTGCACAGCATTGAGTAGCCCTAAAAAATCCATTTGTCGGCGTACAGATGCCCCGTTAATTGCTACACTGCGGCGATGATTACGGCGCAAAGTTAAGGCTGCTTCACTAATGCCATTTTGTCCCTCAAGCAAGGCATGAATTTGGGCCACATCCTTACCTGATTGAATAAAATCGCGATCGCGTCCCAACCGATGCGATCGCAATGTCGCCAGCAACTCCACCGCTTCTAACAAATTCGATTTTCCTTGAGCATTATTACCTAATAAAATAGTTTTAGCGGCAGTAAACTCAACTTTTTGATCTTGGTAATTACGAAATTGTTTCAGGTGGATATTCTTCAGGTACATAGAAATTATTAATTGCTTATTGGCGAAAAGATGATATTTCTTTGACTTTTGACCATGACCTTTTGCTTTTTTTACACAGTGGTTCTACCCGTGATGCGAAAGAATAATTTTTCTAATTCAATCCAGACGAACATCAAAGCGCTGAAACCAATACAAATACCCAATTCCGCTGGAGGTAACCAATGTGTGCCAAAAAAGGCACGTAGAGGAGGAACATAAACAAGCATCAATTGTAAAATTGTCGTCACCACCACAGCCAGCAAGACAAAGATGTTTGAGAAGGGATTCATCTCCACAGTCAGTTTGTTGTTGGAACGAATGGCGATGGCATGACCCATTTGAGCTATGCATAAACATGTGAACACCATTGTCTTCCAGCGTTGCGGGTCGAGGTTTTCTCCCACTACTAATTGCACATGATTGTGTGCCCAGAGCATAAACATTATGGTAATTATGGCGAAAACGATGCCGATGCGAATCATGTAAGCACCTAAACCCCTAGCAAAAATACTTTCCCTGGGACTAAAAGGCGGTCGTTTCATCACATCTGGCTCCGGGGGTTCTACAGCTAATGCCAAAGCTGGTAAACCGTCGGTCACTAAGTTCATCCAAAGAATTTGTAGGGGTGTAAGAGGAACACCTCCGAGTCCGAGCAGTGGTGCTGAGGCAATGGTGAGCACTTCCCCAATGTTACTGCCGAGAATGTATTTAATAAAGCGGCGAATATTGGTATAAACTACCCTACCTTCCTTGGTGGCAGCGACAATGGTAGCAAAGTTGTCATCGAGTAGCACCATATCACTGGCTTCTTTACTGACATCTGTGCCAGTTATGCCCATTGCTATGCCAATATCAGCTTGTTTCAAGGCTGGAGCATCGTTGACACCATCCCCGGTCATCGCGACAAATCTGCCCCGCCGTTGTAGGGCTTGGACAATTCGCAGTTTATGTTCTGGGGCAACTCTGGCGTAAATACTTACGAGGTCAACTTGTTGCTCTAAATCTTGGTCACTCATGTGCTGCAATTCTTGACCTGTGAGCACTCGATCTCCCTCACCTGCAATGCCTAAATCTGCGGCGATAGCCCGTGCAGTGAGTTGGTGGTCACCTGTAATCATAATAGGCCGAATGCCTGCGTTACGGCATTCTTGCACAGCTGCTCTCACTTCTGGACGAGGAGCATCCAACATGCCGATTAACCCCAACCAAATTAAATTTTGCTCGGATGTTTCGGCTGTGTCGGAAGGCATTTCTGTAAGGGGTTTGTAAGCAAAACCAAGTACCCGCAATCCTTTATTGGCCATGCGGTCATTTTCTGCCAAAATTTTTTGCCGTTGTTCCTCGGTTAAAGCAGCAGCATGATTACCCGAATGTATCTGAGTACAACCTGCCAAAGTTAACTCAGGCGACCCCTTTGTGAACATTAAGTACTGTTGAGATTGGGTCATGTCAGCAATTAGAGGGTCTACATCGGTTAAAGATGCTTCACCTGTGGCTACTTGTTCTACTTGACAAATGACGCTCATGCGCTTACGTTCCGAGTCAAAGGGAAATTCATTGACCCGGGGTAATTTGCTGTTCCATTGGTCTTGTTCAATTCCGGCTTTAGCGGCTACAGTGACCAATGCTCCTTCGGTGGGGTCTCCTAAGATCCTCCATTCTCCTTTTTGTTGTTGCAGCACTGCATCATTACACACTGCGGCTGCGACTAGCAGGGCAGAAATTTGCGGATCATCTTCCACTGCGATGGTTTGATTGTTGAACTGAAAATCTCCTCTCGGTGCATAACCTTCTCCAGTGACGTGATATACATGGTTGTTGTTATAAATTGACTGCACGACCATTTTGTTTTGGGTCAACGTGCCTGTTTTATCAGAACATATAGTAGTTACAGAACCCAAGGTTTCTACTGCTGGTAATTTGCGAATCAAGGCTTGATGGCGTACCATGCGTTGAGTTCCCAGTGCTAATGTTACGGTGATGACAGCAGGTAAACCTTCTGGAACCACAGCCACTGCCATACTCAATGAAACTTCTAACAGTTCGCGAATGTTGCCGAACCCTCTGGCTTGAATGATGCCACCTACTACCACAAAAGCTACCAGCACCAAGGAACCGAAAACTAAGGTATTGCCGAGTTGTGTCATGCGCTGTTGCAAAGGTGTAGGTTCGTTTTCTACTGATTGCAACATGGTGGCAATTTTGCCCAGTTCTGTTTGCATTCCGGTGTTAGTGACCAATACCTTGGCTCGTCCTTGGACAACTTCAGTACCTTGAAAAACTAAATTCAGGCGATCGCCCAGGGCTGTTTCTGGGGGTAAGATTAGATTCGCTCGTTTACTGATAGCCTCGGCTTCACCTGTAAGGGCTGATTCCCGCACTTGTAAATTAGATTGTTCAATTAAGCGTCCATCGGCGGCTATTTGCATTCCTGTTTCTAGCAGGATCATATCTCCTGGAACTAACTCTTGGGCTGCTATTTCCATCAATTTGCCGTCGCGGAGGACTCGGACCAAGGGAGAGGAAAGTTTTTTCAATGCTGCTAAAGCTTTTTCGGCACGACTTTCTTGGACATAGCCGAGGATGCCATTGACAATGACGATTGCCAGAATTGCCACTGTATCTTTAAACGGCACTTCACCAGGTTTGAATTCTCCTGCTTGCCAAGCCATGAGGTCTAAGAAGCCAGAAATAAAAGCTACGGCAATCAGCATCAATAACATAATGTTTTTGAACTGATCTAGCAGGATTTCCCAAGGGTTGCGACCTTCATTTTCTTCCAGTTCGTTGGGACCGTATTTTTGCAGGCGCTGTTGCACGTCTTGAGAGGTTAAGCCTTTGTCTGCATCGGTTTTGAGCAGGTTTAAAGCTTGATCAATTTCCCAACTATGCCAAAGGGAGTTACTTTCAGGCTGAGAATTAGCAGACATTGTGTATGTCACTGAAATGGTTATAAAATTCGATCATAATTTAGGGATGACTGGAAACGCATCAGCTAAAGTTACATTAAGAATTTTCAGCAGCCTGGGTGACTTGAATGTAAATGTGATTCCGGAAATTTACTAGTTTTTCTTGCTGGCAATCTATGTATTTATACGATACAAACCATAACAATAGGGACATTGTGTTTAGTTACATTAGCTTGAAAAGACATAATTTTGGTCATCAAGGATATGCCAAAATTAATTCTGGGCGTGCTAAACCGTTAAATAAATATGCTTAATATGAGTTTTGCACTTCCTAGTTTGATTGCCAGCCAAATGTTTGGTCAAAGAACAATTCGACCGTTAACAGCAGCCTCTCTTTGTGGGATTGCTTTCATCAAAGATACACTGATCGCGATTGATAGTATTAAGGGACATTTACTGGAGATTGATCCCATTTCTGATAACAGCAAAATCAGAAATCCCCACCAAGTCAGGGAATTTCGGGATGTTACTGGTTTAGCAGTATGGTCAGATTCTCTGTGGATAACCCGTGAAAACAGTGTTTATCTGTCCAAAATCTCGTCCTTGGGTCTAGAACATTTCGTCACCTTGCCTTATGCTGCTGATGGCGTTGCTGTGTGGGAATCAACAGTTTATGTAAGTTGCCACAAGCTGGGATATATTCTCATTTTTGATCGCAATACCCGCAAAGAAATCACCAGGTTTTATGCGCCGGGGGTAGGCGTAGAAAATTTGGCAGTTAGCCATGATACTCTTTGGGTTTGCGATCGCACAGAACAAACAGTTTATGCTGTGGACAGAGCCACGGGAGAAATACAATTCAGCGTATTAACACCATTTGAATTTCCCACAGGTATTGCCATACATAGAAATGAACAAACAGGCAAAGAAACTCTTTTTGTCGCTTATGCCTCAGATGAGCCTTACATCCGGGATAACCCCAACGCCGACCCCAGTCATGAACTAACATACCGCGATCGCACTTTTATTCACCCTCTGCATTACTATCACGACCCAGATCAAAAATACGCCCTTTCCAATGGCTATCTCATCGAAATGTCCTACGCCGAGGAAATTTCCCCGTTAGAAGAGGTGTATTTGCCAGATGTAGAATGGCGTATTGCCCTCCCCTCAGAAACAGAACGCCAAAAGTTGAAACACGTTGAACCTATCGGTATGCCGTTTACAGAAGAATTGATCGATGGACAACGTGTGGCAGTATTTACATTTGATGCCCTCACTCCGGGCGAAAGGCACATATTTGGGTGGAAAGCACTATTAGAAGTTCGCGGAATTAAGTATCGCATCACTCCAAAAGATGTAGAAAATGTTCCGGAAGTGTTACCAGAGCTTCAAAGTCGCTACCTAGTAGATGACGATGATTTAGCAATGGATACTGCCATTGTTCGCCGTGCCGCCAGTGAAGCCATTGGTTCAGAAACAAATCTGCTCCGGAAAATGTACAACATCCGCAACTACGTATACGATGAATTATCCTATGGCATTAAACCCTACATTGACACCCCAGACTTGGTATTAGAACGAGGTGTTGGTTCCTGCGGCGAGTATGTAGGGGTTTTACTAGCTTTATGCCGTTTAAATGGCATTCCCTGCCGTACAGTGGGTAGATACAAATGTCCCCCCCATAGCGAACATCAAGGAGTTCCCTTACAACCAGACTTTAACCATGTTTGGTTAGAATTCTACATACCCGGTTTTGGTTGGTTGCCAATGGAATCTAATCCTGATGATTTGGGAAACAATGGCCCCTACCCCACACGCTTTTTTATGGGTTTATCCTGGTATCACATCGAAATTGGCAAAGGCATAACCTTTGAAAGCTTAAGCAGTCAGGGTGTAAGGCTGACAAAAGAAGACATTCCCATAGGGGACTTAGCAATTAATCACATTCGCTTTACAATTCTCAAGCAATTACCGCCCTTTGGTGATTAGTCATTAGTCATCTTGAACCAAGAACGTAGGGACAATTCATGAATTGTCTCTACCAGGGTGCTACAAGACACCACATGAGTTTTCAGTCCCTGTTCCCTGTCATATTTCAATCCTTCAAATATTTTTGTTCTCCCTCTTACTCCGTTGTCCTTCATGACTTATAAAACTGGGCAAGGTGGGAAAATAAGATGTCTTTTTAGAAAAATCACAAATGGAGTTGAACTGGCAAAAGCGGCAGTGATTACCTGGATTGGGAGGGAATATTTTACTGAAATTACTCGTTTTTTCGTGATATTTTTGTAAATCGTATTGATGCTTGTTAGCAATATTTGCTAAATCAAATTTTAAAGATTCTAATTCCCTATTATTAATGCTAATTAAATCTGATTCTTTACACATCTCCAAATTATAAAATGATGCTACTGCTTCTATTCCAGGGTAAAGATAACGGGCAGCTAGTAAATAAACTAATGCCTGTCGTCGGTCAAAGCTAGATTTACCAGTTTTAAAATCTAAAATATGCAAAGTGCGGTCAGATTCCCAAAAAATACAGTCCATGGCTGCATATAAGCGGAAATGACAATCTTTCTGTTCCACAAAAATTGGCTTGGGAAATCCTTCATCACCTCTTGTTAATTGGATGATGTGTTTATTTAAGAGTAACGGGGCATTATGATATTTCTGCAAAATCCGCAGCACGCGCTGTTGCACTTGCTCAGTTGAGGTGCTTAATTTTAGTAGCTGGGCAACTCGATCTACACCGTCTGATTGGTTTAAGAGATGTCTATTATGATGGAATTCATAAACGCCTTTTTGGGCAAGGATACCAATTAGCTGGGGTGCGGTAGCTCTACCCAACAGCGCTTTAACTTGTGGTTCATGTTGACGCGCTTTAATAAACCCCCTCCTCATCTGACAATGCCAACGTTCTTGTCCGGTTGCTGGGGCAACTAAAGACCAAAGGTGATAACTAGCAAAGGGTCGATTAGGAAATGACATTGCTCAATATCAGTGAGAAAAAATACGTTGGAGGATACTTGCGGCTACGCACGCTTTGCGAGAAGCTTCCTATAGTATTAAATTTGTCCGGGAGAAAGTGATACAAATGAGCGTTAGTAGCAATTCCAGCAAGATAAAATTTGGTACCGACGGTTGGAGAGGAATTATCGCCGATGATTTTACTTTTCCCAATGTGCGGAAAGTAACAAGGGCCATCGCAAGTTATCTCGAAACAGCCTATTCAAAAGATAGACCAGTTCTTATTGCCTACGATACTAGGTTTTTAGCTGACCAGTTCGCCCAAACAGCAGCTGAAGTTTTGGCAGACTTAGGTTGGACTGTAAAAATTACTGATCGGGATTGCCCTACACCAGTAATCGCATACAACGCCCGGCTTTTAAATTCTGCTGGGGCTTTGATGTTTACCGCTAGCCATAACCCAGCACCTTACTGTGGAATTAAATATATTCCTGATTATGCTGGGCCTGCCACTCCAGAGATTACTGATACTATTGTGGCAAACATTGAAAGTGCATCCAATGCCCTGGCAAGCAGTAGTTCTGTTGGTAAAATTTCGATGTTTGATCCCAAACCAGAGTATCTAAAATTCATCTACACTTTGTTAGATTTAGAACGGATCAAAAGCGCGAATTTAAAGGTTAAGTACGATGCCCTTTATTCTACCTCTCGCGGCTATTTGGATGAAGTTTTGCAACACTGCGGCTGTCAGTTAGAAAGCTTCAACACTAGACGTGATGTGCTATTTGGCGGCGGAATGCCCGAACCCAAAGGTGAACAACTTGTTGGCCTGGTGGAAGCAGTACAAGCTGACAAAGCTGACTTGGGCTTGGCTACAGATGGCGATAGCGATCGCTTTGGTGTCGTTGATGAATTAGGAAATGTCCTCACCCCTAACACTGTGCTGCTATTACTAGCACGTCATTTAATCAAAAACAAAGGTAAAAGCGGCGCAATAGTCCGCACTGTAGCCACAACTCATCTCCTAGATAATTTCGCAGCTAAACACGGCTTGCCCATTTATGAAACAGCCGTAGGCTTTAAATACATTGGTGAAAAAATGAGGGAAACTACCGTGCTGATTGGAGGTGAAGAATCAGGCGGCTTAAGTGTAATTGGCCATATTCCCGAAAAAGATGGTATTTTAGCCGATATGCTCGTGGCAGAAGCCATCGCCTATGAAGGTAAACCCCTCAGTCAATTGGTGAAAGAAGCCATCGCCGAAGCTGATGGTCCACTTTACAATGAGCGTCTCGACCTACACCTGACAGAAGCACACAAAAACACCGTTATTGACTTCTTTACTAAGAATCCTCCCTCAGAGGTGGCCGGAATTAAGGTCAAAGAAGTTGGACGCAAAGACGGAATTAAACTGTACTTAGAAGAAGGTAGCTGGATATTGCTACGCCCTTCAGGTACAGAACCTCTAGTACGCGTTTACATGGAAACCAACTCTTCAGAGAAACTAGCCACAGTTGCTCAAGAAATGGAAAGTGCCATCGCTAAACTAGAAGCAGTAGCAATTTAACAGAACTTCATCCCTAACCCCTCTTCGTCAACGGAGAGGGGAGTTTAAATTATGAAAACTTTGATTCCTATTTTGATATCTTTAATTGTGGCTATTTGGCTAGCAGCGATCGCCATTATCTCAGTCCAAAATGCCACCCCTGTATCTTTAAAATTCTTAACATTTCAATCAATTCAAATCCCAGTAGGTTTAGTACTGGCTTTCAGTGTCGGTGTGGGTTTAATTGGCATGGCAATACTGCAACCCCTCTGGGATATTGCCGGATCTTGGCAGGGTAGATCTTCATTAGATGAAGATGCTGAGTTTTTTGTAGATGACGAAGACTTCTAAGCAAATTCAGGCATAAATTAATCAGGTGCATTCAAACACAAAGCTTAGACTTGCAGATTGTTATTCAACATTTCTACACATTGTGATTCAGGTGTGGAGAATAAGGTGGTAGGTACAGCACTTCACACCCTGGGTACTGAATCAGTTGTTCAATGCGCCCACCTTTATGAAATGTGGCATTATCCATCACCACAACCTGTCCCGGTTTGAGTGTTGGAAGCAAACAAGCTTTAACTCATATCTTGCACCAACCGTATTAACCAGTAAAAATTAAATAAACCAGTATAAAACTATAACAACAGATGAACAGAACCAATTAAATAGCTTGTGTTTTAAATAAGACTGGAATGCAGCGATTAATACAGAGGTAAGAGATTATGGGATGTAAGGACTTTTTGACATCTGGCACGGATATGATTGTATCCTTGTCTCAAAAAATGAGAAAAAAGGCGTGAAATGTATGTCGATAAAAAGCACTCGTCAATGCTTGCCCACGCCCAAAACTTAGTTTACACCCTTAAAGAATTGATGCCGACGCAGTACCAGAAAGATAACTTGGAAGCGATGTTGACATTATTCTTACAGGCACAAGGACACCCATTACCTGAACACAGTCAGATAAAATCCCCTAGTGCAATCAGCAGATTCTTAAACATAAACCCTTGGTCAACAAGGAAGATGATTAAGGTAGTTTGTTGCCACGCATTAGAAGCAGTTTTAAAGATATTGTCGTCATCAACACCAGGGCGAAAACCCTTTTTACAAGTCATTATTGACTTAACAACTCTAGAAAAGCGTGGTAAATTCTCAACATTTGGTGACTTAATTAACCTGAGTTCGGGTTAAAGGTAAGAAGGTAAAAGCCAGTCTAGTTGAAGACTAGGTTTCTTGGGTTGATGACAATAAGCGATTAATCCGCAAAGAACGTTAACGCAAAAATTAACTGGGCTTCGGTGTGTAGAATGCTCAGTCTGAGAAATGTTTTTGAGTTGGTCGTTAATAGTCTCGATAATGGAGCGTTTACGAAACAAAAGCTTGTGGTGAAGACCCATAAGCTTGTTCTTCATGTTGCGGCGAGGTTTGGCAAAAAAATTCAATTCCGAAGTCTTGTAAAAGTTGAGAAGCGAGTTTTTGGGAGACATAACCGCGATGGCCAAAAATTTTGCCAAACAGACCAGTCAGTAAATCATGTACAGGCTGACGGTCATCAACATTACCAGGAGTGATAGTTACATTTAACAGTTGACCAAACTCATTGACGACAAGATGCAACTTGAAACCAAAAAACCAATCCACACAAGTCTTGCCGCGCTCGGCTAAACCTTTAAACACCCTATAGCGTGAAATACGACGATTGTGGCAGACTTTCAAACTGGTTGAATCCATAAAACCCGTACCCGTACATTTGCCAAAACAATGCTTGAGATAGACCCACAGAGGGATCAAGGTACATGGTATCCATCCGATAAATCTTTGATAGCTGGGTAGACCTGGAAACGCATCACTCCAATATTTTTTCACTTGATTCAAATAAAAATACTTAAAATTGCGGTAGTGATTCTGATGAAATGCAATCAGTATTGTCATGATTTCACTTAAGCATAGGCTTTTTCCTCGATTCCCCTTTCTTTCCTCATGAATTAACAGCTTTTTGTGCCATTGGGCTTCAAATGCTTTACAGAAATCATCTACATGACAAAACAAAGCATCTAAACTAAACATAGGACAGGTTGCTGGATTTAACCCTATTTTCAGCTTACTACCTGTCCCTTTCCTTATCCCGAACTCAGGTTAAGCTATTAATTTCCATTTTCAATTAACTCTTGTTTGTAATTTTTCTTGTAAGTGGTTATGAATCACATCTAATCACACAGGGATTACGGGTTTACCTTCATCAAGAGATGCATAGACGCGAAGCAGCTTGTCCTCAGACATCGATAATTTGGTAACTTACTTTACCTTTTATAATACAAAGCGACTACCATTTTCAGCTAACCACTGCTTCCTGAATCCAAAATCCGGCAAAACACGCTCTATATACTTCCAGAACTGTTCATTGTGGTGCGACTCGTGCAGATGCACTAATTCATGAACGATTATATATTCTATAATTCGGGGTGGTAGGAGGACTGTTAACCAATGGAAATAAAGATTTCCCCTACTACCACATGACCCCCAACGAAAACCCAAGTCTCTGATTTTGATCAGGCCAGGAGCTACACCTAGCCTGGGTGAAAATAAATTTACCCAACGTTGTAACCAAAGTTCAGCGTGTTGTGTATACCAATGAATGAAATGCTCTCTAGCATGGTTCTGTTCATTAGACCTGAGCATAAATCTACCTTGGTAAAGGCGTAGAGCCATGGGAGATTTTCGTGCTACTAACAACAGTCGATAGCTACGACCTAGATAATAAAATCCTTCACCGTTGATAAACTCTTTATCTGAGCAATTTTGGGAAAGTAATTCTTTTTCTGCTAATTTCGTGTAAATCCAAAAACGTTTCTCTTGGGCAATTTGCTCAATTATTGCCAAAGGACAGTCATAGGGAGCATTGACGATTAATTCTCCACCTCGGTCAATGGTAATACCTACTGTTTTTCGTTTGTTACTTCGATTTAATACAAAGTACAAATCATCAATTACCAGAGATTCACTCATGTGGTTAATCTCGCATGGAGGTGTTTGGCTAATTCTACGATGCGATCGCTCACTGCCTGTTGTCTAGAGAAGGATATCACATCGTGGTCATCTAAAAAACTCACAATCCAGCCTCGCAATACGTTCTGGGCGTGGGCATTTCGCCAGAAATCAACTATGCGAATTTCTTGACGGATGTGTTCTACCATTTCCACTGTAACGGCTACCAGTTTGTCTAGGGGCGTATTGCAATACGCCCCTACGTTGATTTCTTCGACTAGGATGCCTAAGAATGGCGCTTGAGTATTGGGATCAAGGCCAGTTTCATCTGCTGGACGACCTTGCCGTAAATCTTCAGTAAATTGGCGTAATGCTTCTACTAATTCTGCCCATTTATCCTGAAACTTTTCTAGAATCTCTTCTAGGCGTTCGCTTAATTTTTTGTAATAAGACGGGTCTTCCTGAAACTTTTTACTGATATGGTAACGAGCAGCGTGTTCCATCTCCGATGCTTTGGCACGATTTGAAGTACGAGAGTTAACAGCATTCTCAAAATCAGCATCCATAATCGAGATGGGCGGGACTTGAGGATCTATACCACTGGCTATGATGTATTCGTCTATCAGTTGCCGGACTTTATTTCCTGCGTCGTAGAGATTGAGTTGGAAATCACGGTAGAGGTTAGCAGCAGCTTTATTGATGTAACCGAGAATTTTGGCATCTTTTATGTAAGGTAATGCTTCTGGTCGGGGCATGACAATATCTAGGCTTTCTAGAAATTGCTTCAACTTGACTACAAATTCAGCCCGGATTTTTATATCTCGTAGTAATTCAATGCAACTATTAACATCGGTAATGTCTGGAATACCCCGTCCTTGGAAAACAGCAAGTACACGTTGATAGCGATGGCTCAATTTGGGTAACTCATCCTTTAAGCTAATTAAAGCCCCTTGGATATCTTCAGCACTATAAACTGCCAAGGCTTGTTTCAGATGTCGGGCTACACCGTAGTAGTCTACAACAAAGCCGCAGGATTTACGGGTATAGGTGCGGTTTACACGAGCGATGGCTTGCAGTAGTTCATGTCCTTGCATTGAGCGATCTAGATACAATACTTGCTCAATTGGGGCATCAAAACCAGTCAGCAACATACTCTTGACGATGATGAAAGCCAAACTATCTTGTTTGTTGAGGTCAGGATGCACCAGTGGTTTTTTAAATCGGTTGATGTAGTCTTCTACTTTGGATTCATCACTCCACTGCTTCCAAGCTGGATCGTCATTGTTTCCACTGGAAATTATACTTGCAAACTCTAAACCTTTGATTTGCTCTAATTGCGGATAAATCCGGTTTAAAAAGTCAGTTTCGGGATTTGAAGATGGTTGAGAAGGGTCAAAACTTTCCAACTGGGTTACTAATTTTTCATGAGCAGCAACAAAAGCCTGTTGATAGCGGACTGCTGCGAGGCGACTACTAGCCACAACTTGGGCTTTAAAGCCATTGGGTAGCACTGTTTCTACATAATGGCGCAGCATATCCTCTGCCTTGGCTGCTATGAGTTTTGGAGCTTCCAAGACATTGCCTTCTGTGGCGTATTTAGCACGAATTGCGGCTAATTCTTCAGGAGTGCGATGGCGAAACATATCCTCGAAAAGTTGATCTAGCGATCGCCCATCTGCTACCTCAGCCTCAGCAGTACGTCCTTCATAGAGAATTGGTACAGTTGCCCCATCTGCTTCTGATTGTTGAATGGTGTAGCGATCAATAAACTCCCCAAAAATTTCGTAGGTGCGCTTGCGTTTTCCTGCCACAATTGGAGTCCCTGTAAAACCAATCCTGGCACAATTGCGTAACGCTGCCATTAAGTTAGCGTGTAGTTGACTAGCTTGGGTGCGGTGGGCTTCATCTACTAAAACTAGGATATCTTCAGAATCGTTCAAAATAGGAAACTGCTCGGTTTCCGTCACCAGACGCAGCACTTTTGGATTGAGGTTATAGCTAGAGGATTTTTCTGCTGCTTTGCGAACAGTAGTATTTCCTGTAGGGGCGTATTGCAATACGCCCCTACCATCGGAGATATCCTCATCTCGCTGTTGATATTTCTGAATTGTGGCAAAGATTAAATCTGGACTAGATTGACGCAACAGTGTTTTGAGTTCTTCGGTATTTGTTGCTTTCAGGACTGTTTCATTAGTGAGACTGGCAGTGTTACTAAGTTGTTTTTGTAAATCTACTCTATCTGTCACCACAACAACTTTAAAGCGCCGTAATTTTGGTAAAGTTCTCAGCTTTCGCACCAAGAAAACCATTGTTAAACTTTTACCAGATCCTTGAGTATGCCAAATAATACCCCCGCGTTGGTCACTTTCACCATGTTGGCAACGAGTTTGACCATTTTGCAAGCGGCGAATTGACTCCTGTACGGCTCTAAACTGCTGATAACGAGCCACTATTTTGAGATTCTTGCCACCTGATTGCTGAAATAGGGTGAAATTGCGAACTATGTCCAGTAAGAGGGCTGGACGCAGCATTCCCGCTACTAAAATTTGCTGACTACTTAGGGGCGTATGGCCATACGCCCTTACACCTAATTCTGCTGCTACTTCAGCCATTGAGACGGGACTAGTATCTTTCCATTCTAGATAATGTTGATATGATGCGCCAATTGTGCCTACTCTGGCTACATGGAAAAAGGTAGAAATCAAAAATTGATTGTAATGAAATAGTTTTTCTACACCTTCATCATCTGCGATTTCTTCTCGTTGATTTGAATAACGCCGTAACTGGTTAATTCCTTCTGCCATTGGTTCGGTGCTAGAAGGACTTTTGCATTCTATTACTACTAGGGGAATGCCATTGACAAATAAAACAATATCAGGAATTATATAATTTTTACCGCCAGGAATATCAACGCGGAATTGATTAATAATTAGAAAATCATTGCGTTCAGGATGGTCAAAATCAATGAAGCGAACAGTCTGATCTCTGCCTCCATCCCATTGTGGATCACCTTCTATTACAGTTCCTTGAAGTAGCAAATCAGTGGCTATTTGATTCGCTTCCATGAGTTTGGCAGTTCCCAACCTTTCTAAAACACCAATGGCGGTATTGATGCGACTATCATCTAGCCAAGGTTGTCCGTTGTCATCAAGGTTAATTCTGCCGATGGCTTTGTGTAATCTTTCCATCAGCAGGACTTCCCGGAAGTTTTGTCTGTCAGTTAGGTAAGGAGCATCAATGTCACCCTCGATATGTTGCCAACCCATGAGTTGAAGTTGGTTAATTAGAGGGAGTTCAACCTGGCTATACTCGTTGAACATCAGAACAAGTACGGATTATATTTTACTCCATTATATTACAGTACAGTTCAGTTAGGCCTAAAACTCAATGTTTGGGTAGATTGGGTTGAGGAACGTTGTTTTGAACTCGTTTTAACCAAGCTAGGCGAGATGTTTCTTCTGGTTCTCGATGTTGGGAACAACGAAAATTAACACCTAACTGTGGTGTTTCATTTACAGAAGATATACCGAAAAAATTACAAACTTGCTTTTCTAGCTCATCAATTGAACTCGATTTAATATTTTTCCTGGTGTTGGTACTCTTGCAACAATCGAATCAATAAGCATTCTATTTTATTCTATACATTCAATTTCTATGTAGGGGCGTATTGCAATACGCCCCTACGGATTTATGATTGGTAGGATTTTCCTCATCTAAATCCCATTGAGCCGGATTATTGATAATGTATTCTCGAACCCGATTCAAATCATTTTCACTGCGAATAATAGATTCATAGTAATTACGCTGCCATATTGGTGTTCCTGGTAAATCGCGTATTTGGTTAATTTGTTTAGTTGCAACACCTTTAAAGCCTCGCACAATTGCACCTATTGTTTGAGAAGGCGATCGCAATAGGGAATTTGATATAGACATGGATTCTGTTGTAGGGGTGTATTGCAATACATTCCTACAGATAATAATTACTGCGTGTAAATGATTAG